>NZ_CP020472.1:0-40000 GCF_002075795.1 Shewanella japonica | reverse complement strand
AAGTAACATTCATACCTTGTACCTGTGCCACAAGTGATAATTTCTGTTGTGCATCGTGCCAGTCAACAATATCAGTAAAGAGGATACTTTGATTCATCGTTATCAGCCTTATGATAATTGAGTCCGCAAAACTTGATGCACAGCTTGAGTCGATGGCATCACGCCGCGCCAAATATTATAACTGTGTGCAGCTTGTCCAACTAACATACCGAGACCATCTGCTACTTTATTTGCACCTTGAGATAGCGCCCATTGATTAAAGAGCGTCACCTCAGCACCATAAGACATGTCATAGCATTGAGTGTTAGAGTCTATAATGCATGACGGTAACTTGATTAGCTCTCCGGCGAGTCCCGCTGAAGTTGAATTAATAATTAGATCAAAGGATGTGGCTAACTCTTCAATCGATTTAGCTTTAACATCTCCAAATTGATTAAATAAGTCTGCTAGTTTTTGAGCTTTACTATATGTACGGTTACATATCGTTAATCTGACACCTGCTTGTAATAAAGGCTTTATGCAACCTCTCGCTGCGCCACCTGCACCGACAAGCAAAACCTGCTTATTGGCAATATCACCAAAGTGCTGAATAACATCAGTCACTAACCCAACCCCATCTGTATTATCGCCTCGTATTTTGCCGCTGGGTAAATAGATGAGTGTATTGACTGCACCTGCAAGTTTGGCTAACTCACTTAATTCATCACAAGCAGCATAAGCTTGCTCTTTAAAAGGTGCGGTAACATTCGCACCTTTACCGCCATTAGCAAAAAAAGCCATTAATGATTGAGAGAATTGATCGACAGGTGCAAGAATGGCTTGATAGCTAATTGCTTGCTGAGTTTGTTTTGCAAACTCAGTATGTATAAATGGCGACTTACTTTGTGCGATTGGATTGCCAAATACAGCATACTTATCGATCATTAATATTCTCTCTTTCATTAACTCGTTTGGTTTATCTCATGTACCACTACTTAGTATAAGCTTGTGGCATTGAGGATTTTGTCATATAGCGATCACGCAATACATCTTGACGGCTTTCAGTACTTTGCTCTTCACCGCCAATCCACATTTTTTCAATATGGCTACTGTATTCAAACGGGTCGCCGCTCCAAAGCACCATGTCAGCAGGCATACCGACAGCAATACGCCCCGCTTCTAAGTGGAATGTATCTGCAACATTACTGGTTATCGCTGCCATAGCATCATCGTAATTCATGCCATTAGCAACCGCATTACCTGCACTGTAACGTAATGCATAGTTATTATGAGCATCACCCGGAGTGGCTAACACGACTTTGACGCCAGCTTTACTCAATTTGCCAGCGTTATCCAGTGAATTATGCAAAGAATCAAAACTTTCAGGTAAGTTTCGCATTGCATCCATAATCACAGGGATTTTGGCTTTAGCAATTTCATCTGCAAGTAAAACAGCGTCAGCTGCTTGCAGTAACACTAAATCGATATTAAAACGCTGCTTGAGTTTAATCAGCTGCAAAATATCACTACCGCGATCGGCATAAGCAATAACAGGTTTGTCACCACTTAACACTGCATTGATGATTAACGCTTCTTTGCTTGGGGTTTTATCGGCGTCTTTATCAGATTTAGCGAGCGCTTTCTGACCTTCTTCTAATTTATTAATCAGATTCTGCATACCAATGATACGAGAGCCTTCGTGTTTTGCGCCTAATGACACAAACAAGGCTTGTTCAGTAGCAACAACACTGTCCCACTCACCAGTGAGAGTGACTTCAATTGTTTGCCCAGAAAATATGGTTTCACCGCCACCAGGAGCGACGATATTACGTGTTATGCCACCTTTTCGGGCGAATGGAATTGCAACACTTTTAGGGTTAAACGCTAAACTTGGATCAAACGTCATGTCAGCCGCTTTGTCATTAGTGTCTCGGGTCATTTTTTCCTGACCCACTTCGACTAAACCAAGCGGGTTCATCGCTCCAATAAAGCCAGGGGTTAAGATACCGCCTTTGGCATCGATAATAATATCTGCATTTACCACATCTGGGTTTAACTGGATGATTTTACCATCTTCTATAATGACAGAGGCATTGCTAAGCACACCCTGCTCAGTTGAGGTATAAATCTTGGCGTTGGTCACGGCAAGGGTATCGGCTTGTACTAACGCAGGCAGTAATCCAGCAAGCATTGAGATAGCAACGAGTGAATAATTAAAATGTTTCAATGTCTTGCTCCTTATTGTTGGCCTAGCATAAAGTCACTTTTTGCACGGTACGCATCATCTTGACGGTCAAATACCTTGGCGCCATCGATAAATACTTTATCGGCTTGAGCGTAAACACTGAATGGATTGCCATTCCAAATGACAACATCGGCATTTTTGCCCGCTTCCAGTGAACCGGTTTTACCTGCAATTCCTAATGATTTAGCCGCATTTGAGGTGATCCAGCTAATAACATGCTCTTCTGTTAAGTTGAAACCATGCTGATTGGCGCTATACATGATTTTCGCTGTCTCTTGATTAAGACGTTGAATAGTGGTGCTTGAGTCAGAGTGCACTACCGCACACGAATTTTTGACAGCATCGACCATGGCAACGTTTTCAACGATCATGTCGTTAGCTTCCATTTTAAAGCCCCACCAATCAGGCCACATCGCAGCACAGTTACCATTCTCTGCCAGTAAATCGGCAATCTTGTAACCTTCAATTGCATGATGGAATGTACCTGAGTGGTAGTTAAATTCTTTACCTAAATCCACCATCATTGCCATTTCTTCTGCTTTATAACAATGGTTATGGATTAGGATTTCTCCTTCTAACACGCCTTTTAACGTGTCATAAGTCAAATCACGTTCAGGGGCTTTAGGGTTTAAACCTGCAGCATAATCGGCTTCGTATTTATCCCATGCTAGCTTATATTCAGTCGCCTCAATAAAGGCTTGGCGGTAACCAGCCATATTGCCCATACGCGTCATTGGTGCAACAGTTTGCTTTCTGCCGTACGCGCCTTTGGGGTTTTCGCCACAAGCCATTTTTAAACCATAAGGAGCATCAGGAAACTTCATTCCTTGCATCGTGGTAGATGGCGTGTTTTTAAGTGTCACCCCACGACCACCAATTAAGTTCGCTGAGCCGGGTAAAATCTGAAGCGTGGTCACACCGCCTTCACGAGCACGATTAAAGGCTGGGTCTTGCGGCCAAACGCTGTGCTCAGCCCAAACTTCTGCAGTATTAGGATTAGTCACCTCATTGCCATCACTATGAGCGTCGGCACTTGGGCTTGGGTATACCCCTAAATGTGAATGCACATCAATAATACCTGGGGTAATCCACATATCGGTTGCATCAATAACAGTTGCGCCAGCAACTAACTCATCGGCAATGTTAGTACCAACAGCTTTAATCTTACCATCCACCATTAATACATTTGCTTGTTCAAGCTTTTCGCCTTTACCTGTTAATACTGTCGCATTAGTGAGTAACGTGGCACTTCGGGGCAAGGCTTGATATGTGCTTGGGTATGGATTTTTGTTAATCGTGACTTGAGGGTCTTGCTTTTGGGTTTGATTACACCCAAGTAAAGCAACTGACATTGCAATGACCGTCAAGGACGGCGCAAATTTGGACATGTTTTACTCCCTGTTATTATTGTTATTAACCGACACGGTATAATTTAACGAGGTTAAGCAGGGAAATACAGCCAATGCTTGATAAGATTTGTAGCAAAACATTAACAAAGTGTTACTTTTCGAATCATTCATACATACTGTCAGGTAAGAAATCCCGCTATAATCCAAAACTACTTTACTTAGCAAAGCTTAATAATGAATTGGTTTAAAAAACTTTTTGCCAGCAAACCACAAGCTGATGATAGAGATCCATCGCAGTCGAATGCCTACGATCTTATTGGCGGCGAAAAAACAATCCGCTTGATTGCCCATTATTTTTATCAACAAATGCAGCAACGACCAGATACTCAGTCATTGCTGAGCATCCATCGCGCACCTATTGCCGATTCAGAACAAAAACTATTTGAGTTTCTCAGCGGCTGGTTAGGCGGACCTCAGTTATATCAACAAAAGTACGGTCACCCAGCGTTAAGAGCTAGGCACATGCCGTTTGCCATTGATCAAGCGATGGTTGAACAATGGCTTACCTGTATGGAACAAGCCATTATCAAGGCAATAAAAAAGCCTGAACATCAACAAGTGATATTTCAGGCTATTTCAACTCTAGCTAACAACATGCGTAATAAAGATTAACGTTCGAGTTGTAACCAATCTTGTGGTTTAAGGTAGCGTTCGTACAATTCAGCCTCTTGCGAATCTTCTTCTGGCGTAAAGCCATACTCCCAACGCACCAGTGGTGGCATCGACATCAATATCGATTCGGTGCGACCACCAGTTTGCAAACCAAACAAGGTACCTCGGTCATATACTAAATTGAACTCAACATAGCGCCCACGGCGGTATAGCTGAAACTGGCGTTCATCATCGTTATATTCAAGTTCTTTATTTCGCTCGACAATAGGCGCATAAGCCGTTAAGAAACCACTGCCTACCGCTTGCATAAAGTCAAAGCTCTTTTCAAAGCCAGGCTCGTTTAGATCATCAAAAAATAATCCGCCAACACCGCGAGTTTCATTTCGGTGTGGTAAGAAAAAGTACTCGTCACACCATTTCTTATATTTTGGATAGACATCTTCACCAAATGGTGCGCAGATATCTGCCGCTGCTTGATGCCAAGAAACCACATCTTCTTCAAATGGGTAATATGGTGTTAAATCAAATCCGCCACCAAACCACCAAACAGGATCGGCACCTTCTTTATGGGCAATAAAGAAACGTACATTTGCATGCGTCGTCGGAATAAACGGATTATTAGGGTGAATGACTAACGATACCCCCATGGCCTCAAAACTGCGTCCAGCTAACTCTGGGCGATGTGCTGTCGCTGAAGCAGGCATGGCCGCTCCCATAACATGTGAGAAGTTTACCCCAGCTTGCTCAAACACTTTACCTTTAGTTAATACTCTACTGGTGCCGCCACCGCCTTCAGCACGCTCCCATGACTCGGCTTGAAAAGTTGCTTTACCATCCAAGGCTTCAAGACCTTCACAAATGCTTGCTTGAAGTGATAATAAATATTGTTTTACTACTGAGGCATCAGGTAGTGCCATATCAAAGTCCTTATTGTCCGTTACGTAATATTTTACCACTACGGGCATCAATAATTGTCGAAGGCTGGCGTTGTGAACCTAATTCACCCACGACCAGCGCTGTAATATCGTTAGAGAAAGTATGCTCAATTTCAGCAGCTGACATCGCGGGATCATGACCCGCAATATTGGCACTGCTTGATACAAAAGGCTTGTTAACGGTATCGCATAAAGCTCTGACTACTGGGTGCGAAGAAACACGAACAGCAATGGAATCAAATTGACCGCAAAGTAATTTACTAACGCCTGGCTTTATTGGCATCACAAAGGTAAATGGCCCAGGCCATTTGCTGAAAGCAAACTCAAGTTGGGCAGTGGTTAACTGTGACTCATCGATATAAGGTGCTAACTGTTGAAAGTCACTGGCAACCAGAATCAAACCTTTTTGCCAAGGACGCTGTTTAATATCGAGGAGCTTTTGAATGGCATTAAGATTATCAGGATCGCAACCTAAGCCGTAAACAGCTTCTGTTGGATAGGCAATAACCCCACCTTGGGTATACACTTCAGCGACTTCAGATGCGTTCAACAGCTGCATAAAAAACCTTTAACCTATATAAATTAAAGACAAATTATACAGACTCTGCAGATATGAACAATTGCTGATATACGATTATGGTGAAGCAACGAGTTTACTTATGGCAACCTCAAAAGAGACATCCCGCCGTTATATAGGCCGTTTATATTTACAACTTTTTTGTGGACATTCTAATCGGCTACCTGCGGCGCCTTTGCGCTCAACAAGTATTCCAAAGTCACACTCTGGACAGGTTTCATTATGAGGCGGATAGTTCACTAGGTATTTGCATTTAGGGTACGTATTACAAGCAAAGAAGGTTTTACCATAACGACTGGTTCGAGACTCTAAGTGACCTTTTTTACAATGAGGACAGCTAATCACTTCCGCTTCTGCATCATGATCATGTTTTTCGATATGTTTACACTCAGGGTAATTAGTACAACCGATAAAAATCCCGAATCGACCTGATTTGACAGCAAGTTCACAGCCACATTCTGGGCATTCTGAACCTTCGATGACCTGAGTTTCAATAGATTCATGTTGCACTAATGGTCGCGTAAAATCACATTTCGGATAATTATTACAACCAACAAAGCCACCATGTTTACTGTTTTTAACTGATAATTCGCAGCCACACTTAGGGCAGAGTTCAAACTCTTTTTCTAAAGCATGTTCATGCACAGTAAATAATTGTTGATCAATTTTAGACATGTCGCTCTCAACTCAAACCATGACTGCAATAGAAAACTGCAGTCATAAGGCTATGATATAAATAACTCTCAAGACTAGTGTAGCAAATATCAAGATCAAAAAAGGAGGCTATGCCTCCCTTTTCATCACTTGGTCAAAACAATCGACTATTTAAGAGTGTAATCGGCCATCTGGCTGCTCAAAAATAAGATCTTCCATTTGCTCATAAGCGGATTCATTCCCTGGCACATTAAATAGCACCATCAGAACAACCCATTTTAAATCTTCTAAAATCAAGCTCGTTTCATCAAGCGCCATCACTCGGTCAATCACCATCTCACGAGTCTCAACACTCAATACTTGGATTTGTTCTAAGAACAATAAAAAGCCTCGGCTTTCAACATCCAGTTTTGCCATTTCATCTTTTGTGTATATACGAAATGACTGTTGAGCATGATTACACAAGTAAGGCTTATCGCTTTCTTGCAAATCAGCTAAACGTTCTAACCACGATAAGGCTTTTAAAATATCAGCCTGATGGAACCCTGCTCGAGTTAGCTCTTTGGTAAGTTCATCTTCGTCAACTAATAGCTCAACTTCACTGTGGACATAGTTCTCAAAAAGATACATGAGGATATCAAACATGGTTATCTCCTCTCTAGTCTGACGTAACCACCAGGCACTTGCGCAACCCAGCCCTGCAATTCAAGTTCAAGCATTTCAACTAACACCAGATCTATCGACTTCCCGCTATGCTCAACTACCGAATCTAAACTGGTAGTCTCATAACCTACACTAGCTAACAGCGTAGAAAATGGCAAATTTGTTGTATTATCTTCTATATGGTGACGATTAGCGACATCTTCAAGGTGAAAGCTGATCATTGTGGACAATTCTTCAACAACATCAGCCGCACATTCAACCAATTTAGCCCCATTCTTTAACAAATCATGACAACCTTGACTGTATCCACCAGCCACTGAGCCTGGCACTGCAAACACTTCTCGGTTCTGCTCCATCGCCAGCCTAGCGGTAATAAGTGAGCCACTTTTACGCGTTGCCTCAACCACAATTGACCCTAATGATAAACCACTAATAATTCGATTACGTTTAGGAAAGTTTCCTGCAAACGGACCTATATTTGGCCAATACTCACTTATTACACAACCAGAGTCTTGTATTTGATGATACAAATTACTGTGCCTTTTGGGGTAAATGCATTCTACCCCAGTGCCCAATACAGCCACCGTTACGCCTTGATGCCCTAGCGCCGCTTTATGAGCGGCGCCATCAATCCCTGTTGCCATACCGCTTGTAATAGAAAAGCCTAGACTCACAAGCTCACCAGCAAGTGCATTGGCAATGTTTAATCCACCTACTGATGCATTTCGACTGCCAACCATGCCAATAGATGGCAACAGCAAACTTTCTAACTGACCTTTCACAAAAAGCACTGAGGGAGGATCTGAGATTTGCTTCAGTAATGCAGGATATTCCGGATCGGAAAGGCACAGGATATGGTGGTTGGAGGATTGTTGCTGCCAATCCAGCGCGGCATCAACTTTATCAAAGTCTATCTGACATTGTGAAAGCAGCTTTGCCGATAGCGGCAAAGACTGCTTTTCGAACTCTAAACGTTGTCTTAATTCCTCAACATCCATTTGAGTTAATAATTGTTGAATCCGGGCGGGTCCTAGCCCGGATACTGCACAAACAACTAGCCAATCGACCAGCTTTTCAGAGATTTATTCGCCTCGTAAATCCGTTGTTTTTGGTGTAATTAACTTGTCGTCCACTCTTACAGGATGCTCGTTAGCAATAACAATTCCCATACTGGTTTTTTCAAACACTTTAAATACCATTAATTTACCGTGGTATACGTCAGGCATAGTGAAGACTTCATCATCTGAAATCTTCGCTTTTAAGCTATCATAAGCAGTGCGATCTAACGTTGGAACAGGAACACCATCACCATTAATGACGATTTGCTCACCATTTCGATATATCGCAAACACATGACCTGTTTCAATATTGTCTTGCTCACCTTTGTCTAAGTAAACAATATCCAACTTACCAACTTCACGAATGTCCTTTTCTATAGCAATGACATTTGCTGGTACACCTTCTGGCGCAGCCTTAGGAATAAAATAAGCAGACATCAAGGCTTCATCTTCTACAGGCGCAACTTTAAAGCCAGCTTTTGATTCACGCCAATTACTTAACAGCTGAACCTTAGAAATGTCGCCGGACTCAGTCACACGGCCACTTGCCGTTAAAATGATTTCTTGGCCTAAAGTATCACTGGTTTCCTTATCAAGAAACTCACGCCCCTCTTGATACACTGCTAACTTTTGTCCTAATGGTAAATTCGCATTGATATATACAATATCATTCATCACATGATGACGAGATGGACTCTCACCACCTAAAATCATCGGTAAGCCTTCAAACCACTCAGGATCGACAACGCGGTTTTGTACCAAATAAGGTTGAATGAGTGAAAGGTCAATCGCAGGGATCGGGCCACCTTTTGAACTAATACGCCCTTCTGGACCTTTTTTGATATGCTGTTTATGTACCAAGCGAGGTTGACCATCGATAAAGACAAGAGTCAGTCGATCACCTGGATAAATAAGATGTGGGTTAGCAATCTGCGGGTTAGCGCCCCATAATTTAGGCCAGCGCCAAGGGTCCTCTAGGAAAAATGCCGAGATATCCCAAAGAGTGTCACCTTTCTTAACGATGTAAGAATCGGGGTGCCCAGATTTTAATGTTAATGTATCTGCATTAACAAACAGTGTACTAAGTAACAAAAACGCGAGTAAAAATATCCGTTTCATGGTTCATTCCATGTGTTTAGCTCTTTATTAGAGCTTTTGCTGTTATTGATGGTCAGTAAGGATTAAAATTAACCCATTAACTTAGCCAGTATAGCTAACTGGCTGAAATTTGACAGACTTGTTAAGAGTTTATATATGCCATTATTAAAAGTTTTACGTTTTCCAGATGAAAGATTACGCACTGTAGCCAAGCCTGTCACCGATTTTGGTGACGCTCTACAGACTCAAATAGATAACATGCTTGAAACAATGTACGAAGAAAAAGGCATTGGTTTAGCAGCAACCCAAGTTGATTTCCACCAGCAATTAATTGTGATGGATTTACAAGACGATGTTGAACGCCCAACCATTTTCATTAATCCTGAAGTCGTAGCGAAAAGCGGCGACTTTACGAATGAAGAAGGCTGTTTATCGGTACCTGGCGTTTACGCCAAAGTTGACCGTGCTGAATTTGTAACATTAAAAGCATTAGATCGTCACGGTGAAGAGTTCACTGTTGAAGCTGATGACCTGTTCGCTATTTGTCTGCAACATGAAATGGATCACTTACAAGGCAAACTATTTGTAGATTACTTGTCTAAAATGAAACGTGATCGCATTAAGAAAAAGCTTGAAAAAGAAGCGCGTTTAGCAGCTAAAGAAGCATAGGACTCCATTTGAAACCGTTAAATATTATCTTTGCTGGTACGCCAGACTTTGCCGCATTGCATCTGCAAGCACTCATTAATTCTGAGCATAATGTCATTGCAGTCTATTCTCAGCCGGACAGACCTGCTGGGCGAGGGAAAAAGTTACAAGCAAGTCCTGTAAAACAGCTTGCCGTAGCTAACAACATTCCTGTTTTTCAACCAGCATCATTACGTAAAGAAGACGCTCAAGCAGAATTAGCGTCGCTTAACGCCGATATCATGGTCGTGGTTGCTTATGGTTTGCTCTTACCCAAGATAGTATTAGATACGCCTAAACTAGGTTGTATTAACGTTCATGGCTCCATCTTACCTCGTTGGCGTGGTGCAGCACCTATTCAACGAGCTTTGTGGGCAGGTGACACAGAAACAGGTGTCACGATTATGCAGATGGACATCGGCTTAGATACGGGTGACATGTTATTAAAAACTTCGCTACCAATCGAAGATACTGACACTTCAGCCACTTTATACAGCAAACTTGCAGAGCAAGGTCCTCAAGCCTTAGTTCAAGCTTTAGTCGGTATCAGTGATGGTTCGATTACCGCTGAGAAACAAGATGAAGCATTAGCTAATTACGCAGAAAAGCTATCAAAAGAAGAAGCGCAGATTGATTGGCGTAAACCCGCCAAACAATTATGGCAAGAAATTCGTGCTTTTAACCCTTGGCCAGCAAGCCACTTCACTCATCAAGGCAATACGATAAAAGTTTGGCAGGCTCAATATACACTTGATAACGTTGCTGCAGAACCTGGCACCATTATCGACAGCACTAAACAAGGTATTACCGTCGCCACAGGTGAAGGATGTCTGCAACTACAAGTCATGCAACTACCTGGGAAAAAACAAATGCCTGTCGCGGACATTTTAAATTCTCGTGCTGATTGGTTTAGCCAAGGCACTTGCTTTATTTGTCCTGAAGATAAAACAGAGGCAGCACAATAATGAATGTGAGAGCGCTAGCGGCAAAAGCCATTTTTAACGTACTAGAAAAAGGCATTTCATTATCGGTTGCCCTACCAGAGCAACAGCAGCATTTACAAAATGGCAAAGATAAAGCCTTATTGGCAGAACTTTGTTATGGCGTAATGCGCCAACTTCCTCAGCTAGATAAATGTGTTAGTGACTGCTTAAGTAAACCCTTTAAGGGAAAACAGCGTGTATTGCACCAGCTGTTATTGGTTGGTTGTTACCAGCTTTACTTTACTCGTATTCCTGCTCATGCAGCCATTTCAGAAACCGCTGAAGCCTGTCGTCAAATGAAGTTTGATGGTCTGGTTAAAGTCATTAATGGCGTGTTACGTAATATTCAGCGTAAAGAGGCACCCTTAAATACAGATAACGACACATTAAAGTACAACACGCCAGCATGGTTTATTAAGCGCCTTAAAAGTGCCTACCCAGATAATTGGGCGGATATTATTGAGCAAAGCCACCAGCGCCCACCTATGTGGCTTCGTAATAACCAATTATCTCAAGCTCGTGAAGAATATTTAGCACGATTAGCAGAGCAAGATATTGAAGCAACAACTGGTAATAGTGATGACGCCATTTTGCTAGCAAGTCCAAAAGATGTCATGCAACTACCGAACTTTGCTGATGGCGCTGCATCGGTGCAAGACGGCGCAGCACAGTGGGCAGCAACCTTACTCGCACCAAAAGCCAATGAGCTCATTCTTGATGCTTGTGCAGCCCCTGGCGGTAAAACCTGTCATACCCTAGAGTGCGAACCAAGTATTTCTATGGTTGCCGTCGACTTTGACGCAAAACGTCTCGAGCGAGTGCAACAAAATCTAGACAGACTGCAATTAAAAGCGCAAGTTATTCATGGTGATGCTGCAAATATTGACAGTTGGTGGTCAGGTGAGAAATTTGATCGTATTTTATTAGATGCCCCTTGCTCAGCAACAGGGGTTATCCGTCGTCATCCTGATATTAAGTGGCTACGTAAAAATGCAGATATTGAAGAATTAGCACTATTACAGCAACAGATTATTGATCATTGTTGGAAGTGGTTAAAACCTGGCGGCACCATGCTATACGCCACTTGCTCAATCTTGCCTCAAGAAAATCGTCAGCAAATAGAGCAGTTTTTACAACGTACACCAGATGCAACGCTTGATCCGATTGCACAACAGCCATCTGCAGATGATATCGGCTGGCAGATTTTACCAGGACAAAACAATATGGACGGTTTTTATTACACCCGTTTGATTAAAGCGATTTAAGCTTGTTATAGCAGGGATACCAGCACAGTAATGAAGATTATTATTTTAGGCGCAGGACAAGTCGGCGGTACCCTAGCCGAAAACCTTGTCGGTGAGAATAACGATATTACCCTTGTTGATAATGACCGTACTCGAGTTAAATATTTACAAGATAAGTTCGACTTACAAACGGTTATTGGCCACGGTGCTCACCCGAGCACCTTGAAAAAGGCCGGCGCAGAAGATGCTGATATGCTCATTGCTGTGACCAATAGTGATGAATGCAATATGGCAGCTTGTCATATTGCTTACAGCTTATTTGGTACCCCCACTAAAATCGCTCGTATCCGCTCAGAAGCCTATTTAGACCTTCAAGAAAAGCTCTTCATTAATACCGAAGTTAAAGGCAGTGATACCAAAACACGTGGTGGATTTGTCATTGATGAACTGATTGCACCAGAGCAACTCGTCACAGCTTATATTGAACGTTTGGTTCAGTACCCTGGAGCGCTACAAGTCCTTGAGTTTGCGAAAGGTAAGCTTAGCTTAGTTGCCGTAAAAGCCTATTACGGCGGTCCGTTAGTGGGGAATGCCCTTGCAGCTTTACGCGAACACATGCCGAATATTGATACCCGAGTTGCGGCTATTTTCCGCAAAGGCAAAGCGATCATGCCACGAGGTACCACGATTATCGAAGCCGATGACGAAGTGTTTTTTGTCGCCGACACTCGACATGTCCGTGCCGTGATGAGCGAAATGCAAAAGCTGGATAACTCTTACCGCAACATCATGATTGCTGGTGGCGGTAATATTGGTTTAGGCCTAGCTAAACGTTTACAAAAAAATCATTCGGTAAAACTGATTGAACACAGTCTAGAGCGAGCAGAAAGCTTATCCGAGAAACTTGAAAACTGCACAGTATTCAATGGTGATGCCTCTGATCAAGAGCTACTCCTTGAAGAACATATTGATCAAACCGATGTGTTTATTGCCGTCACCAATGATGATGAAGCCAATATCATGTCGGCACTATTAGCAAAACGAATGGGCGCCAAAAAAGTCATGGTGCTTATTCAGCGTGAAGCCTATGTTGATATCGTTCAAGAAGCGAATATCGATATTGCCATCTCGCCACAACAAACCACCATTTCAGCCTTACTGACCCATATTCGTCAAGGCGACATTTGTAATGTGTATTCATTACGCCGTGGTGCAGCAGAAGCAATTGAAGCAATTGCTCATGGTAACTCATCAACCTCTAAAGTTGTCGGCAAGCAAATCAGCGATATCAAACTGCCACCCGGAACGACCATTGGCGCGATTGTGCGCAATGATGAAGTGATCATGGGCCACGATAAAACTATCATTGAAGAAGGAGATCATGTGATTTTATTCTTAGTGAATAAAAAATTCATTGGCGATGTAGAAAAGCTATTCCAACCGAGTGCGTTTTTCTTTTAACAGCCCATGCTGAATATTAAGCCGCTACTCTTTGTTGTTGGCATATTCCTGTCGATTCTCACCGGCTTTATGCTGGTGCCAATGGCTTTTGCATTGTTTTATCATGAAGAAACCATCGGCGACTTTATGATTTCCGGGTTATTTACTGGCCTAATCGCCATTTTGTGTATTCAAAGTGGCCACAGTAAAAAAATCAACCTCAACATTCGTGATATGTTCTTTTTAACCACAGTCACATGGTTAATTGTCAGTTTGTTTGCCGCCTTACCTTTTACCCTTTATCACGGCATAAACTATACCGATGCCTTTTTTGAAACCATGTCAGGTATCACCACTACTGGCTCAACCGTATTATCCGGTCTTGATGACATGGACCACAGCATTTTAATTTGGCGTTCGCTTTTGCAGTGACTTGGGGGGATAGGCTTTATTGTTATGGCGGTGGCCATTTTGCCGTTTTTAAATGTCGGAGGTATGCGATTATTTCGCACTGAATCATCAGACTGGGGCGATAAAGCGACTCCCCGTACTCAACACATGGCAAAACACCTATTCAAGGTTTACCTTGTGCTCACCGTTATATGTGCAATGGCATATCACACATCAGGAATGCACTGGTTTGAAGCCATTAACCATGCCATGACAACGCTTTCTACTGGCGGCTATTCCACATCAGATAGTTCGATGTCTTCATTTTCAGCTTCCGCGCACTGGATTGCGGTGGTCTTTATGGCGGCTGGGGGGTTGCCTTTACTAATGTTTGTTCAATCCCTACAGCAACGGTCGATGAAAATTTGGGATGATGAACAAGTAAAAGGGTTCCTTAAATTTATTAGCTTTGTTTCTGTTAGCTTAGGTACTTGGCTTTGGTTTAGCGCCGATATGCCTTATTTAGATGCATTAAGATTAGCCAGCTTTAATGTGGTTTCAGTGGTCACCACAACGGGTTATGGTTTAACTGATTACCAAGCTTGGGGCGCCGTTGCCAGTTTAACTTTTTTGTTTTTAATGTTTGTCGGTAGTTGCTCAGGCTCCACCTCGGGCGGAATAAAAATATTTCGCTTTCAAATCTCTCTTAAAATAATGTATCAACAACTTACACAGCAGTTTCATCCTCAAGCAGTCATTAAAAAACGCTATAACAAACGCACCATAGATAACGATATTATTCGCTCAATTATGGCGTTTATAATGTTGTTTTTTCTGGTGATACTCTTATTAGCGATTACATTAGTGCTTTCAGGGTTAGATGTCGTAACCAGTATTACAGGCGCAATCACAGCAGTCACTAATGTCGGCCCAGGCCTTGGCCCTGTTATTGGGCCTGCGGGTAACTTTTCAAGCCTACCAGATATCGCTAAGTGGGCATTAGCATTTGGCATGCTTTTAGGCCGTTTAGAAATTATCACGGTAGCAGTGTTATTCGCCCCTAAGTTTTGGCGCTACTGATTAGTGTTAAGCCAATAAAAAAACTTAATCTTTATTGAGGCTTTAAAGTCTCGGTTGCCGTATTATTCGCTCCTGAGTTTGGCGCGACTGATTAGTATAAAGCCCAATAAAAAACTTAATCTTTATTGAGGCTTTAAAGTCACAGTTGCCGTGTTATTCGCTCCTGAGTTTTGGCGCTACTGATTAATATAGAAGCCAATAAAAAAGCCTTAATTTTCATTAAGGCTTTAGAGTTTCATGACTCAATGTTAACTGACCGCCTCGCTAGCAATCAAACTGACAATATGGTCACCATAGACTTTGACATCATCCCAATCTGTATAATCAATCACACTTGTCGGATCGGTTGGTCCATCGGTCATCTTCATGATTAGACGAATCGCCAAACTGTCGTACCAAGTCCATGAAGGGTAATTGACTTTACCAGGGATGATTTTCACATCTTGTGGTTTCCAAGGTGAAAGTTCCATGAACTTTTGTAGGTATTTGTTGTTTTCAGGAATGCGTTTTTCAGGCTTGCGCGCCACTACGTTTACACAGAAAAAACTGTTCGGCTTGCTACTTAGCTCAGTTTGATAACGACTAACAAATTCAAATACCGACTTATGATATGAACCATAAAGCACACAAGCACCAAGTGCGATTGCATCATAGCTATTCCAATCAATATCAGCATGATTATTATCAAGAATATTAACGACATCACACTGATGACCACTCAGAACAATTTGCTCAGCTATCGCGCGACTGATTTGGGCTGTATGCCCGCCTCTTGAGTAATAAATCACTAATGTTTTTGCCATTTGCACACCGATTGTTGCTCTATTGGAATATTATTGTGGCAAAAAAAGGCGATTCAATCGTGCTCTTTGATCACAAATTAGAAACGTCTCATATAATTGAATGATAAAATTGAGATCTCGGTTAGCCAGCAGTATGATGCTAATGGTGTATCCATTTTACAAAAACATATGTGAGTAGCAGGTAGATAAATGTCTGAAAATATTGATGTAGATTCAATGCTAGGCAATGCCGAGATGGCAGCTAAATGGCTTAAAGCAATTGCCAATCCATATCGTTTAATGATTTTGTGTTTGTTGCTGGATAAAGAGTTAAGCGTGACAGAGCTTAATGAAACCGTGCCACTAAGCCAATCAGCCTTATCACAACATTTAGCCGTCATTCGGGCTCAAGACTTAGTCAACACACGCAAAAGCTCTCAAAATGTCTATTACACTCTAAAAAACGCTGAAGTTACTGAGGTGATTTCCATTTTACACCGCTTGTATTGCGCCAAATAACACAACTCACAATGTAGGCTATTTCGGCACGCTTACTTGAGTGCTAAAAAGCCTTTTGCGAACTCATCGACCTTATTCCAATCCGTAAACTCATAGGTGCCAGAGGTATCTGTGGGGCCTTTGGTCATCCACATGATGAACCGAATCATAACTCTATCGATAGTGCGGTATTTAGGGTAATCGATTTTCCCAGCAAATACCCCTAACAACTTAGGCTGCCATTTGGTAAGCGTTAGGAATTTTTGCATATAAGGATTGGTGTCAGGGGTATTTTTTTCAGGTTTACGCGCCACAACATTGACCGTGAAAAAGCCACTTTTAGCTCGCTCAAGTTCGATTTGATACTGGGTAATAAATTCAAATAACTGCGGGCGATGCTTACCATAACGAATACTCGCCCCAATCAATATCTTGTCAAAATCAGCAAGTCTGCCAGCCTGAGAAAGCGCATTGGCTTGAGCTAATGATACAAGTTCAACCTGTTCCCCAGCATTAACGACAACAGCCTTGATCGCTTCACAAATAGCGCGAGTTTGACCGTCCACAGTGGAATAGATTATCAGATAGTTCGACATGTTTTTCCCTGTCATTGATGTGGTAAACCTAGTTCTTCCAGAATGTAGGCGTAAATAAGACCAGTAAAGTAAACACTTCCAGCCGCCCAAATAGCATTGCTAAAACCAATACCCATTTAGCACCATCGGTAACACTCGCATAGTTACTCGCCACATCCCCCAAACCAGGTCCCAAATTATTGATACTCGCTGCCGTTGCACTAAATGCAGTAATGGCATCCATATCCATTGCCATCAACAACACCATACAAATAACAAACACCAACGCATAAGCAGAGAAGAATCCCCACACCGCATCGACTACCCTATCAGGTAATGCTGACTTTCCTATTCGAATTGAATACATTGCCTTTGGGTGGATTAAGCGCTTCATTTCACGAGAGCCCTGAAGCAACAATAAAACAAAACGAATGACTTTCATCCCGCCACCAGTAGAACCGGCACATCCGCCAATAAAGCTTGAGAAGATTAATAAGATAGGCAGAAATAAAGGCCAGGAATGAAAGCTCTCAGTGCCAAATCCTGCTGTGGTCGAGATAGACACCACTTGAAAGAAGGCATAATCTAAGGTTTGTTCTGGCGTGTCATAAATGCCAGAGCTATATAAAGTAGCAAAACAAATTGCTGTTAGTGTCAGCTGAATACCAATTAACGCTTTAAACTCAGCATCTCGAAAATAAACTTTAAAATTGATCCCTCGCCAGCTAAAAGCGGCAAAGTGCAAACTAAAGTTCACTGCAGCAATCAATAAGAAAACAGCACAAATTACGTTAATTAATGGGCTATCAAAGTAGCCAATACTGGCATCGTGAGTTGAGAATCCACCAATCGCAATGGTTGAAAATGAATGACAAATGGCATCAAACGCCCCCATGCCAGCAAAATAAAATGCTGTTGCACAAGCAACAGTAAGCAGCAGGTAGATGTACCATAATGCTTTAGCTGTTTCTGCAATTCTGGGTTTCATTTTACTGTCTTTTACAGGGCCTGGAATTTCAGCTTTATACAGCTGCATCCCACCAATTCCGAGTAAGGGCAAAATCGCGACAGCCAGTACAATGATACCCATGCCGCCCATCCATTGTAGTAGGTGCCGGTAGAATAAAATGGCTTTAGGCAAGTCATCAAGTCCCACAATCACGGTGGCACCTGTTGTTGTTAGTGCAGAAAAAGACTCAAAGAAGCTATCAGTCCAACTAAGATTAGGTTCGGTTGAAAATATAAAGGGCAGCGCCCCAATTGACCCCAGTACCGTCCAAAACATCACAACAATCAAAAAGCCTTCACGAGTACGCAAATCCCCTTTTTGTCTGCGGTTGGGGTACCACAATAAAAACCCGAGAAATAAACTCACGCAAAATGCCTGAATAAAAGCAGTACCGCCACCATCTTTATAAAGAATGGCAACCAATGCTGGCGGCAACATAGTGATAGAAAATAATCCCATCAATAGGCCGGTTATTCTAATAATTGTTTTATATTGCATGGATTACTTTTGCACTAGTTTGCATAGTATTGGTTCTTAATTGCACTTATTATTCTGCTGGTAACGTTATATTCTGGCATACTTTTTAGCCCCATCAAACGTTAAACTTTGCTTTAAGCTGACCTTGGGTTTGTGTCGCTAATTCGCGATTAAACTCTTGATGAAAAACTTTGGCGATTTCAAACTCAATTTCAATCTCTGCCAAAAATGATTTATTGATGATCACCCCATCAAATTGATTTATCAGGTATTCAATATTATTGAGTTGCGAGTAACTGCAGATTAATGATGACCGGTAACGAATGTATTTTGTTTCGGTAGTTAGCTGGGTTAACCCCGATTTAATCCCGGAAGAATAAGCTCTAACCAATCCACCAACACCTAGCTTGGTTCCACCAAAATACCGAATAACAACCGCGCCTATTTCACCAATATCTGAACCTTGAAGCGTTGCTAACATAGGTCTACCAGCACTGCCTGCAGGTTCACCGTCATCACTACTGCCAATAGCAATGCTGTTAGAAGGATCAGCTGCCACATACGCATAACAATAATGGTTAGCACCAGGGTATTGCGCCCTGAGGTTGGTGAGTGCACACTTAAGCGCTATTTCACTACTGCAATGAAATAGTACAGTAATGAAACGGCTATGCTTTATATCTTCTTCAATCGTTAATGTTTGATTGGGAATTAAGTATTGTTCAGTCAACCAGTCCAAGCTCTCGAGTCATATTTTCATTACGGTCTTGGTGAACAATAACATTATCTTCAATTCGAATACCGCCGAATGGTCGCAATTCATCAATCGTATTCCAATTTACTTGAGTATGGCGTTGATCGTTTTTTAGCTCCGCCAATAATGAATCAATAATGTAGATCCCCGGTTCAATGGTGAATACTTGGTTCGCTGCAATCTCACGAGTACAACGCAAAAATGGATGGCCTTCGGGAGTAGGAATATGAGTGCCACGCTCATCATGGGAAAAGCCGCCCATATCATGAACTTGAAGCCCTAACATATGCCCCAATCCATGAGGGAAAAACACATTAGTTATGCCTTGTTCCACAAGACCTTGAGCATCACCCGATGCAATATCAAATTGCAGCATTAATTCAGCTAATTTGGCATGCGTGGTTAAATGAAGGTCGGTGTACTTAACACCCGGCTTCATCATATCGACAATGGCTAACTGCATCTTATTCATTTCTACTATCAATTCGTAAAAGCGGTTTTTCTCAAATGAATAAGTACGCGTAATATCTGACGCATAACCATTATAGTTAGCACCCGCATCAATTAAAAAAGACAACCTAGGCGATGGAATTTGATGCTCAAGCGCAGTGTAATGCAAAATCGCAGCATTTTGGTTTAGCGCGACAATATTGCTATAAGGCACTTCATTTTCAGTTTGGCCAATCGCAGACAAATATTGCTGCTGGATTTCAAACTCACTACCGCCATTATAAAAAGCATTTTTTGCCGCTAAATGCCCTTTTACTGCAATCTGGTTAGCACGGCGTAAACACTCCAATTCATACTGGGTTTTATCGGCTCGGTGGTAATGCAGATAATTAAGTACAGAATCAGGATTACGACGACTCATCCCCAACACTTCAGCTACATCAAGATGTTCGCCTAAATAGGCCTAGTCAGCAATATTGTTTGGCAATAATTCAGCAACCCTATCGGCTTTGGTTAATAATTTAATATCAAAATGCTCTGCCCAAAAATCAGTCGGCTCGTCACTCACTTTGTGCCAAAAATCCACGGGGCGATAAAAAATCAGCGTTGGTTTATCTATGCCATTGGCCACAACCCAACAGTTAGGATTATCTAAAATGGGCACCCAAGCCTTAAATTGTGGGTTCACTTTAAACGGGTAGCTTAAGTCATCTAAAAACTGACGATGAGCTTGGCCAGAATGTATCACTAACCCCGCGAGGTTTTCGCGACTAACAATCTCGGCAACCCGACGATTTAATTCTGCAATGTGAGCATGATAAAAATTAGCTAGCTGATCCATTTTGGCTATCCCTGTGATGTTATTTTTCTTGTTTGACAACTTGTGAAGTGTATCACAAAGGACAAAATGGCCTCTAGCAGATAAATATTTAAACGGACGTTTAAATTGGGTGTTGTAATTTATTTCATTTCGTCGCACACTGTTTGGCAACTGGTCAAATGATGGCCGTCGCTGCTGTGAAACAAAGCTAGATAACAACACAGTAATTGTGATGTGGAAGTCGCTTTTAGCAAAAAGGAAGCAAGCAATGATCTACCAAAGTCCTACAATTCAAGTAGAGTTATTAGAGGATAACATTGCCAAGTTGTGCTTTAACGCACCAGGCTCGGTAAACAAATTCGATAAAGAAACTCTTTCTTCATTAGATGCAGCTCTTGAGAGCATTAAACAAGATGCTAGCATCCAAGGTTTATTACTCACATCAGGTAAAAGTACCTTTATTGTCGGTGCAGATATCACTGAGTTTTTAGGGTTATTCAAACTGGATGACGCCACATTACTTAGCTGGGTTGAACAAGCCAGTGCCGTGTTTGATAAGCTAGAAGATCTACCGTTCCCAACAGCATCTGCAGTTAACGGGTTTGCACTTGGTGGTGGTTGTGAAGCCATACTTGCTACTGATTTGCGTATTGCTGACACCAATGCTCGTATTGGTTTACCAGAAACCAAACTTGGGTTGATTCCTGGCTTTGGTGGCACAGTGCGCTTACCACGTGTAATCGGTGCAGATAACGCCCTTGAGTGGATCACCACAGGTAAAGATCAACGCCCAGACGCAGCATTGAAAGTTGGCGCTGTTGACGCTGTTGTTGCACCCGAGAATTTAGAGGCAGCTGCGCTTCAAATGCTAAAAGACGCTATTGCCGAAAAGTTAGATTGGCAGTCTCGTCGTAACCGCAAACTAAAACCACTGACCTTACCAAAAGTTGAAGCGATGATGTCATTCGCAACAGCAAAGGGCATGGTATTCAAAGTGGCAGGTAAACACTATCCTGCACCTATGATGGTTGTTAGTGTCATAGAGCAAGCTGCAACACTTGATCGCGCAGAAGCATTGAAGGTTGAAAACCAAGCCTTTATCAAGCTAGCGAAAACTGAAGTAGCCACTGCGTTAATTGGTATATTCTTAAATGACCAATTAGTTAAAGGCAAAGCAAAGAAAGCAGGCAAACTGGCTAAAAACGTCGACAGTGCGGCTGTACTTGGCGCTGGTATTATGGGCGGTGGTATTGCTTACCAAAGTGCCAGTAAAGGTACGCCTATCGTCATGAAAGATATTGCCCAACCTGCACTTGATTTAGGACTCGGCGAAGCCGCTAAATTGTTAACTGCTCAGGTTAAACGTGGCCGCTCTACTCCAGCTAAAATGGCTGCAGTATTAAACAACATCACTCCAGCTTTAGATTACGCACCAATTAAAGATGCTGACGTCGTCGTTGAAGCTGTTGTTGAACATCCAAAAGTAAAAGCGTCAGTATTAGCAGAAGTAGAAGGACATGTAGCAGACGATGCTATCATCGCCTCAAACACTTCTACAATTTCAATAAACTTACTGGCTAAAAGCATGAAGAAACCTGAACGTTTCTGTGGCATGCACTTCTTTAACCCTGTGCACAAAATGCCATTGGTTGAAGTTATTCGTGGTGAAAACAGCTCTGAAGAAACCATTGCTTCTGTCGTCGCTTACGCCAGCAAAATGGGTAAAACCCCGATTGTCGTTAATGACTGCCCAGGCTTCTTCGTTAACCGTGTGTTATTCCCTTACTTTGCAGGGTTCAGTGGCTTACTCGCTGACGGTGCTGACTTTGCCAAAGTAGATAAAGTCATGGAGAAACAGTTTGGCTGGCCAATGGGCCCTGCTTACTTGCTTGACGTTGTCGGTCTTGATACTGGACATCATGCACAAGCAGTAATGGCTGAAGGTTTCCCTGATCGCATGGGTAAAAATGGCAAAGACGCTATCGACATTATGTTTGAGAGTGAACGCTTTGGTCAGAAGAATACTAAAGGTTTCTACTCTTACTCTGTTGACCGTCGTGGTAAGCCTAAGAAAGATTTGGACCCGACTAGCTATGAACTGCTTGGTAAAGAATTTGGTGAGCTTAAAGATTTCGAATCCGATGAGATTATCGCACGTTGTATGATCCCAATGGTTATCGAAACAGTTCGTTGTTTAGAAGAAGGCATTATTGCTTCTCCTGCTGAAGGCGATATGGGCTTAGTTTACGGTATTGGTTTCCCACCATTCAGAGGTGGTGTATTCCGTTACTTAGACACAATGGGTGTTGCTAATTTTGTTGCTATGGCAGATAAATTTGCGCACTTAGGTGGCCTATATCAAGTGACTGATGCAATGCGTGAGCTTGCAGCCAATAACGGCACTTACTACCCAGCAGCCTAATAAGCAGTAAAGGAATATCATCATGAAAAACGCTGTAATCGTCGACTGCATTCGTACTCCAATGGGCCGTTCAAAGGCTGGAGTATTCAGGAATGTACGTGCAGAAACCCTTTCTGCAGAACTAATGAAATCACTATTAAGCCGCAACAGCCAGCTTGACCCGAACGAGATCGAAGATGTCATTTGGGGTTGTGTGCAACAAACATTGGAGCAAGGCTTCAATATTGCACGTAATGCTGCCTTATTAGCTGGCATACCTAAAACAGCAGGAGCTGTAACGGTGAATCGTTTATGTGGTTCATCAATGGATGCGTTACATCAAGCTGCACGTGCCATCATGACGGGCCAAGGCGATACCTTTATCGTAGGTGGTGTTGAACATATGGGTCACGTACCAATGAACCACGGTGTTGACTTCCATCCAGGCCTAGCGAGCAATGTAGCTAAAGCCTCAGGCATGATGGGCTTAACAGCTGAAATGCTTGGAAAAATGCATGGCATCACCCGTGAACAACAAGATGCATTTGCTGTGCGTTCACACCAACGTGCACACGCAGCAACGGTTGAAGGTCGATTTGACAATGAAATTGTGCCAATTGAAGGTCATGATGCTAATGGCGCTTTGATTAAAGTAAGCCACGATGAAGTCATCCGTCCAGAAACTTCACTTGAGTCCTTATCAGGTTTACGCCCAGCTTTTGATCCTGCTAACGGAACAGTAACAGCGGGTACTTCTTCAGCCTTATCTGATGGCGCTTCTGCAATGTTAGTTATGGAAGAAGAAAAAGCTAAAGCGTTAGGTTTGCCTATTCGTGCACGTATCCGTTCAATGGCTGTTGCAGGTTGTGATGCTGCAATCATGGGTTACGGTCCTGTGCCTGCAACTAAAAAAGCACTTAAGCGTGCAGGTTTAACTGTAGATGATATGGATGTAATTGAGCTAAATGAAGCATTCGCTGCTCAGTCTCTTCCATGTGTTAAAGACTTAGGTCTAACCGATGTGGTTGACGAGAAAGTTAACTTAAACGGCGGTGCAATTGCATTAGGCCACCCATTAGGCTGCTCTGGTACACGTATCTCAACGACTTTGATTAACTTAATGGAAGCTAAAGATGCTAAATATGGTTTAGCAACCATGTGTATTGGTTTAGGCCAAGGTATTGCGACTATTTTTGAGCGCGTAGAAAGCTAACCTCTGCTGATATAATAAATTTGTAAAAAGCCGTACTTTGAACAGAAGTACGGCTTTTTTTATTGCCAGCACGACACGTGTTCCACGTGGAACAATGGGTACTAGTTCACGATTTACTAATAAAGCTAAGGTTAAGCCCTTGCAACAGTGACTCAGCAGAGTAAAATTAGCGCAATTATTGTTAGTCTGACGCATATAAGAGTGGGTATGAGCGAAATATTTTCAACAGCGCAGCATCATTTAGATGCATTAGGTTTACGTTGCCCTGAGCCTGTCATGATGATCCGTAAGACAGTCCGTAAAATGGCTGAAGGTGAAACATTACTTATTACCGCTGACGACCCAGCAACAACCAGAGATATTCCAAGTTTTTGTGAGTTTATGGATCACACTCTTATTGCAAGTGACACAAATCAGACACCTTATAAATATATGATCAGAAAAGGACTTTAATCATGTCTACACTACAAGCTATCGCATACAAAACGGTAAAAAAAGGCCCAATGAAGCCCGTTTTTTGCGCGAATGTGAGTTTGCTTCGTGGTGTAGAAAACGATGTCTTTGGTCGGCCAAGCAAGCGCCAAGTAACCGTAATGTCGATAGAGCAATGGAAAACGGCATGCCAAGAAATCAACGTTGATTTAGACTGGCTTACCCGTCGAGCTAATCTATTAATTGATGGTCATGAATTTAGTGCTGCCGATGTAGGTAAAACCATTTCGATTGGTGAGCACGTTTCTCTAGTTATAACTGGTGAAACCGATCCATGCGCTAAAATGGAAATAGCTCAGCCCGGTTTAGAACAAGCCTTGTCACCACACTGGCGCGGCGGAGTAACTTGCAAGGTCGTTACGGAAGGATTAATTCAAACAGAAGATCCTGTGGTCATTGCATAACGGATTCAGCTGTAATGTATTTTTGATAATTGGTACATGATCACCGCACTTAACCTACGGTTTTCGATTTTATAAAAAACCAAAATCATATTAACCAGTTAAGTAAGCCTACTTATACTTATTCCCCTCCACTTATTCTTTATACATAATGAGTTAACTAACCGTATTCAAACATGTTTACGCAAATTCGTTTTGTTACTCTTTAAACATTTTTTACCGTTATCACCATTAATACCCCCGACTTTCTGCAAACTTATTTCAATCAAATAATCAGCTTTTTCTGTCATCAATTGAAACAGAATAAATGTTTAGTTCTTGCTTAATTTATGCGATAAATATCATCAGTTTTATAACTCGCAAACAACACTTGATTGATAAAAGTGTAACTCCGATCAATAACGATAATCATAATAATGGATTGTGCATGTTTACCTCAAAAATAAAACCATTGTATACCGCTATTGCAATTAGTCTGGCCATTGCATCACTTGCAGTTAATGCATCAGAAGATACAGCTAAATGGCAAGTTAATGCGCCAGAAAATGCCCCGCTTGAAAAAGTAAAAATTGATGTTACTGAAGGTACTTGGATGAACGTCAGTGTGTCTCCTGACGGAAAAACCATCGTGTTCGATTTACTTGGCGATATTTATCAAATGCCAATTTCTGGTGGAGAAGCCAAGAAAATAGTTTCAGGTATCGCTTGGCAAATGCAGCCAGTGTATAGCCCTGATGGTAAATCAATTGCCTTTACATCTGATGAAGATGGTGGTGACAACATTTGGGTAATGGATGCAGACGGTAGTAATCCACGCCCTGTTACGTCAGAAACCTTTCGTTTATTAAACAGCCCAGCATGGAGCCCTGACTCGCAATATTTAGTTGCTCGAAAGCACTTTACCGCTAGTCGTAGTTTGGGGGCCGGTGAAGTATGGATGTACCACGTTGCCGGTGGTGAAGGTGTTAAGTTAACTGAACGCCCTAATGATCAAAAAGACTTAGGCGAGCCAGCATACTCTCCTGATGGTCGCTATATCTATTTCAGTCAAGATGCTACCCCAGGCAAAACATTCCACTACTCAAAAGATTCGGTAAAGGGCATTTATAAAATTAAGCGCTACGATACTCAAACCGGTGATATTGAAGTATTAATTGAAGGCACTGGTGGCGCAATTAGACCAACTCCAAGCCCAGATGGTACCAAACTGGCTTACATTAAGCGTGACGGTTTTCAATCTACATTATATTTATTAGATTTAAAGTCAGGTGAGCACACTAAGTTATACGACAATCTCGATCGTGATATGCAAGAAACTTGGGCAATTCATGATGTTTACCCAACAATGTCATGGACTCAAGATAATGAAGAAATCGTATTCTGGGCTAAAGGTAAAATCAATAAACTGAGCATTGATGATAAGGAAGTAAAGAATATTCCTTTTACGGTCAAAACTGAATTAGATGTTCAGCCTTCAGTTCGTTTTACACAAAACTTAGACCAAGACAATTTCGACGTAAAAATGTTACGAATGGCACAAGTTTCTCCTAATGGTGAGAAGGTGGTGTTCGAAGCTTTAGGGAAATTGTGGATCCGTGATATTGAAGACGGTAAACAAAAACGCTTAACTCGCCTAGACGACGATATTAATGAGTTATTCCCGCAGTGGTCAAGAGATGGCAAAAATATCGTGTTTACCACTTGGAATGATCAAGACCAAGGAACGGTGAGCATTGTCAGCGCTAAAGGCGGAAGAAGTAAAACGCTGACAAAAGAGCCTGGTAAGTATGTTGAACCGACCTTTTCTCCAGATGGTAAAGTCGTTGTGTACCGCAAAGCTAAAGGTGGTTATGTCACGCCTCGTACTTGGTCTCAAGAGCCAGGCTTGTATAAAGTCGACTTAAAGAAAAAGAATAATGTTAAAATTACAGCTAATGGGTACCAACCACAATTTGGCAGCGATAATAATCGTGTATTCTTTATGGATCACGGTGAAACACCTGAATTCGCGTCAATCAGCTTAGATGGTTTCGAAAAACGTACCCATTACACCAGTGAGCATGCAACAGAATTTAGAGTATCGCCTAACGGCGAACACTTAGCATTTGCAGAACATTTTCGTGTATATGTCACCCCTTTTGCAAAACACGGTGAAACTGTACGTATTAGCCCTAAAGCGACTAACTTACCTGTCACACAACTTAGTACTCGGGCTGGTGAAAGTATCAGTTGGAACGCTGATAATAGTGAACTTTATTGGACTCTTGGCCCTGAACTTTATCAAGCAAAAGTCGATACCCAATACGCCAAAACTGATGATGAAAGCAAACCAACTGTGACCTCAATTGGTTTCACTCAAAAAGCGGATGTTCCACGTGGAACAGTCGCTTTTGTTGGTGGCAAAATTATCACTATGGAAAATGATGAAGTCATAGACAATGGCGTTGTTATCGTTAAAGACAACAAAATTGTGACTGTTGGTGATTCAAAGACAAATATTCCAAGTGGCGCTCAAGTGATCGATATTAAGGGCAAAACATTAATGCCTGGCTTATTTGATGCTCACGCTCACGGTTCTCAAGCTGATGATGAAATCATTCCACAACAAAACTGGCAACTATACTCAGGTCTTTCGCTAGGTGTCACCGCAATACATGACCCATCGAATGACACAACAGAAATATTTGCTGCATCTGAACAACAAAAAGCAGGCAATATTGTAGGGCCACGAATTTTCTCTACGGGAACTATTTTATATGGTGCAAATGCACCAGGTTATACCTCGCACGTAGACTCGTTAGATGATGCGAAATTTCATTTAGAGCGTCTGAAAAAAGTCGGCGCTTTCAGTGTTAAAAGCTATAACCAACCTCGTCGTAATCAACGTCAACAAGTCATTCAAGCTGCACGTGAATTAGAAATGATGGTGGTGCCTGAAGGTGGTAGTTTATTACAGCATAACTTATCGATGATTGCTGATGGTCACACAACGATTGAACATTCATTACCAACAGGTTCAATTTACAGTGACATCAAACAATTCTGGGGGCAAACAGAAGTGGCTTATACCCCGACACTTGTTGTTGCTTACGGCGGAATATCAGGTGAACATTACTGGTATGACAAAACTGACGTATGGGCTCATCCCCGTCTAAGTATGTATGTTCCTAGTGATATTTTGAATGCTCGTTCTATGCGACGCACCAAGGCACCAGATGCGCATTATAATCATTTCAATGTTGCTCGCGTAGCAAATGAACTAAATGATATTGGTATCCAGCCAAATATTGGAGCACACGGTCAACGCGAAGGTTTAGCTGCACATTGGGAAATGTGGATGTTCGCTCAAGGCGGTATGAGCAATATGGATGTACTTAAAACAGCAACCATCAACCCCGCCAAAACCTTTGGAATGGATCATCAACTTGGTTCGATTAAAGCGGGTAAATTGGCTGACATCATTGTTATTGATGGTGACCCTTTAACCGACATTAGAGTCACAGACAAAGTCACTCATACCATGGCGAATGGCAAGCTTTACAACTCAGAAACCATGAACCTGTTAAATGGTGATGAACAAGAACGTAAACCGTTTTTCTTTGAAGACACAAAGTAAGTACGTTATGTCATAAAAAAGGGATGTTCCACGTGGAACATCCCTTTTTAATTTCGGCAATAACAATAATTAATTATTTTCCATAACGAAAACAATCTGTTGTATGGTCGTTGACCATTCCTACCGCTTGCATGAAAGCATAACAAATTGTTGGGCCAACAAAGTTAAAGCCTAATTTTTTTAATGCTTTTGACATAGCTTCAGATTCTGGCGTTTGCGCAGGCACGTCTGACATAGAGCTAAAATGATTCACTTTAGGTTGCCCACCGACAAAGTCCCATAGGAATGTTGAAAAATCATTCCCGGATTCGACGAAAGCTAAATAGGCTTTAGCATTTCGAATAATTGAATTTACTTTTAAACGATTTCTAACAATTCCTGGATTTAACAGCAGTTGCTCTACTTTCTCGTCGTCAAAAGTAGCAATAATCTTAGGGTCAAAATTGGCAAATAATTCTTGGTAATTATGCTGTTTTTTTAAAATAGTGATCCAAGATAACCCTGCCTGTTGACCGTCAAGACATAGCTTTTCAAAAAGCTCAATAGGATCATAAACAGGCCTTCCCCAAACATTGTCATGATAGTCAACATAAAGCGGATCATCACTCAACCAAGCACAACGTTTTAAATCCATTTATAAGGCCCTTTTAAATTTTTAATCTCTACGTTAAAAAATAACCTACATATGCCTTAATCTACAAGGTATAATCAAAACCATTTTCTATTTTTAGCCTCAACCAGTAGATAAGCGGACATGACGACGAAACACGACGTAAAGACATTCCAGGGCTTCATTATGACCCTGCAGGAATACTGGGCGCATCAAGGTTGCGCAATCGTTCAACCATTGGACATGGAAGTGGGTGCCGGAACATTCCACCCAATGACATTTTTACGTTCATTAGGCCCAGAGCCAATGAGCAGTGCTTATGTGCAACCATGTCGCCGACCTACCGATGGCCGTTACGGTGAAAACCCTAACCGTCTGCAGCATTATTACCAATACCAAGTCGTGCTAAAGCCTTCTCCGAGTAATATCCAAGAATTATACCTTGGCTCTTTAGAAGCTCTAGGCGTTGATATGGGCGTTCATGACGTTCGTTTTGTTGAAGATAACTGGGAATCACCAACTCTTGGTGCTTGGGGCCTTGGTTGGGAAGTATGGCTAAACGGCATGGAAGTATCACAATTTACTTACTTCCAGCAAGTAGGCGGCCTAGAGTGTAAACCTGTCACGGGCGAAATTACTTACGGTTTAGAACGTCTAGCAATGTACATTCAAGAAGTAGACAGTGTTTACGATCTTGTTTGGACTGACGGCCCTATGGGCAAAGTCATGTACGGCGATATCTTCCACCAAAATGAAGTTGAACAATCTACATATAACTTCGAACATGCTGATGTTGAAGTCTTATTTAAACAGTTTGAAGATTGTGAAGCGGCTTGCCAGAAATTATTAGCATTAGAAAAGCCACTACCGCTACCTGCTTATGAACAAGTGATGAAGGCCTCACACGCATTTAACTTACTTGATGCTCGCCACGCTATCTCAGTAACTGAACGCCAACGTTATATTTTGCGTGTTCGTACTATGGCTAAAGGTGTTGCAGAATCTTATTATCAAGCACGTGAAGCGCTTGGTTTCCCAATGTGTAAGTAGAGGTAGAATAATGAACGTTGAAAACTTACTCATTGAAGTGGGTACAGAAGAATTACCACCAAAGGCATTACGTAAATTAGCTGAGTCATTTCTCGCTAATTTCACCGAGGAACTAACCAAGGCAGAGTTAGCGTTTACCAATGCAACTTGGTATGCAGCCCCTCGCCGTTTGGCAATTAGTGTTGAACAACTTGCTGTTGCGCAAGCTGACAAAGTGGTTGAGAAACGCGGCCCTGCCGTCGCTCAAGCATTTGATGCTGAAGGAAACCCAACGAAAGCCGCTATGGGCTGGGCTCGTGGTAACGGCATTACTGTTGAACAAGCTGACCGTCTTAAAACAGACAAAGGCGAATGGTTATTACACCAAGCTAAAGTGGTTGGTGTTGAAACCAAGTCTTTAATTGCTGCAATGGCACAAAAGTCATTAGATAAATTACCTATCCCTAAGCCAATGCGTTGGGGTAGTAATACAACACAATTTATCCGCCCAGTTCATACTGTCACCATGCTGTTAGGTGATGAACTCGTTCCTGGTGAATTGTTAGGTATCGAATCAGCTCGCACTATTCGTGGTCATCGTTTCATGGGTGTTGATACTTTTGAGCTAGAACACGCTGATAACTACCTCACGCAATTAGAAACTGAAGGTAAAGTCTTAGCTGATTACCAACGTCGTAAGGATATCATCAAGCTAAATGCTGAAGCTGCCGCAAAAGAGATTGGCGGTATTGCTGAACTTGAAGATGATTTACTTGAAGAAGTCACCGCATTGGTTGAATGGCCTGTTGTGTTAACAGCAAGCTTTGAAGAAAAATTCTTAGATGTCCCAGCTGAAGCCTTGGTTTACACCATGAAAGGCGACCAGAAATACTTCCCAGTATTTGATGATGCAGGTCAGTTGTTGCCTAACTTTATCTTCGTAACTAACATCGAATCTAAAGATCCTCAGCAGATTATTTCAGGTAACGAAAAAGTAGTTCGTCCTCGCCTTGCTGATGCAGAGTTCTTCTTTGAAACAGATAAAAAAGAGTCATTAGAAACGCGCTTAGCCAGCTTAGAGTCTGTTGTTTTCCAAAAACAATTGGGCACGATTAAAGCCCGTGTTGAGCGTATTTCTGCAATGGCTGGCTACATTGCCACTAGCATAGGTGCAAACAGTGAAGAGGCCGCTCGCGCTGGTCTACTGTCAAAGTCTGACTTGATGACGAACATGGTAATGGAGTTTACCGACCTTCAAGGCACCATGGGCATGCATTACGCACGCTTAGATGGTGAAACTGAAGCTGTCGCAGTTGCCTTAGCAGAGCAATACAAGCCTAAGTTCTCTGGCGATACTGTACCAACGGCACCGATTTCAATCTGTGTTGCGCTGGCAGAAAAGCTAGATACGCTAGTCGGTATTTTTGGTATTGGCCAAGCACCAAAAGGCGCAGCGGATCCATTTGCACTTCGTCGTGCTGCTATTGGTATTTTACGTCTTTGCTTAGAGAACAACTTACCGTTAGATTTAGTTGACTTGATTGCTAAAGCTAAAGAGTTACATGGTGAAAACCTCACAAATGACAAGGTATCAGAGCAGGTTCTTGAGTTCTTTATGGGCCGTTTCCGTGCATGGTATCAAGATCAAGGCGTGGGTGTTGACGTGATCCTAGCTGTTCTCGCACGTAAACCAACCGCACCGGCAGATTTTGAAAGTCGCATCAAAGCTGTGGCTCACTTTAGAACCCTAGAGCAAGCCTCAGCGCTTGCGGCAGCGAACAAGCGTGTATCGAATATCTTGGCTAAGGTTGAAGGAGAAATCCCAACCAATATCGATTCAAGCCTATTAGTCGAAAGTGCTGAAAAAGCATTAGCTGATAAACTGACTGAGCTTCAGCCACAGCTGGCACCATTATTTGTAGCAGCAAACTACCAAGAAGCGCTCGCATTATTAGCGAGTCTACGTGAAAGCGTTGATACCTTCTTCGAAGATGTAATGGTTATGGCAGATGATGCAGCACTTAAGAATAACCGTTTAGCACTTCTTAATAGTCTACGTGAGCAATTCTTACATGCCGCTGATATTTCATTATTACAATAATGATATCTGAGTCATCACAAAAAACGCGCCTTAAGGCGCGTTTTTTTATGGCTAACGTCAGTGTAGATTAAACGAAAATCCAACTAAAGTTACATTATAGAGTGATTAACTTTTGATGCAGTAACTCAAACTCATCATGGCTAATAGCGACTTGAGAAAGCAACTGCGACTGCGCCTGCTCTGTCAGCTTATCCACCTGTTTAAGCATCGAACATTCACTAATGATATTGGCACGCCATATAATCAAAGCCATACTATCTGTTGGCTTGTGATGACAGTTAGCCAATTGGGTTAACGGCACTTCAAATTCAGCGGGTAATTGCCAATATTTAACAAGCAATGCGCTGAGTCCTAATGACTTGGTCGTCATGACTTGTTTGAACAATACCGAACTAGGCTGCTCACCAGGTTCAGCTTGTCGAAACGCTTCAATCATCATTTTAAAAATAGCTATTTTGCCAACATCATGTAGTAAGCCTAAAAAGAATGCCGTATCACCATCATGTTCTGCAAGTTCATTAGCCAAAAATGCAACCTGCATAGAGTGGCGCCAAATTTCAGCGCCAAAGCGTCTGAAATAAATAGGCTTAATGTTAATCATTTCCTTCATTAAGCTTGTTCGTACAAATAGTTGTAATTGGCTTAAACCAATCTGCACAACAGCTTGTTGCAAGCTGGTGATTTGCTTATCAGAACGTTTGAAAGCACTCGAATTACACAGCTTCAATACTTCAATACTCAATACCGGATCTTGCTCTATCAGCAGAAGCAAAGACTTGGTATCGACATCTGATTGGGCTATTTGTCTGTCTACTTCTGATAATCGACTAGGCAGTTTAAGCACCTTTTCAGCAATCGCTTGCGGCGCTGTAAAAGCCTGTTCAATTTTAGCCAGCACACTGCGCTCTAAGTCATTTGCCATTGCACCAGTATCTTGGCTACTTGATGGAAATAACAAACTATAAAACAGTGCACTAGCATCAAGAACACTTGTCGGCACGGCAACGGAGGCTTGCTCAGAAGTTTGCTGATGACTAGCTTGTTTTGGCCTAGACGCAACTTGGGCATTAGCCGAGCGTTTTAATAATACAGATTGTTGACTGTCTAATGATTTAGCCGCATTGACCTCTTGGGTCGGACGAACATTAAACAACTTATAAAATAGCTTTTTAAACATAACAAAATACCACTTAGACAGGTAACAACATTGGAAAAAGCAGATTTAAAAGGGTTAAAACTAAAAATGGGTGCCACTTGGCACCCATTTAATTTAACACAGACGCATTATACGTCTAGGTTAGCAACGTTTAATGCGTTGGTTTCAATAAAGTCACGACGAGGCTCAACTTGATCGCCCATCAAGGTCGTAAATAATTGATCCGCACCGACAGCATCTTCAATAGTCACTCGTAGCATACGACGAGTTTCAGGATCCATTGTGGTTTCCCACAACTGCTCAGGGTTCATCTCACCCAATCCTTTATAACGTTGAATGTATAAACCACGTTTAGCTTCACTCATGGTCCAATCAAGCGCTTCAATGAAGCTCTCAACTTCTTTCATGCGTTCGCCACGCTTGATGTAACCACCTTCTTCAATCATACCGTCTAACGCTTTACCTGATTTGGCAATAAGTGCGTAATCGTTAGATTGGAAGAAGTCGTAACTAAATAGGTAGTTAGTATCAATACCATGCTTACGGATCGTTAAGCTTGGTAAGTAAACTTGACGTTCTGGATCTAATACAGGTTCAATGCTGTAAATCACACCGTCAGATTCAATTTCAATTAAGTCAGCGACGAATGCATCACACCACTGCTTCATTTGCCCTTCATCAGCAAGCATTTCATTACTAATGCCAGGATGATGGATCATACGATTGGTAATTGACTCTGGGTAGCGCTTAGCAAGACGCTCAATAATCGCTTCAACTTCACGGTACTGACTTACTAAACGCTCTAATGGTTCACCAGACATACCTGGCGCGCCTGGCGCTGGATAAATATGGGTACCATCTAACGCTTGAGTCGTTAAATATTCTGTCAACGCAGGTTCATCTTTCAGGTATTGCTCTTGCTTACCTTTTTTCACTTTGAATAAAGGTGGTTGAGCAATGTAAATGTAACCACGCTCAATAAGTTCAGGCATTTGACGGAAGAAGAAGGTCAACAACAGCGTACGAATGTGCGAGCCGTCGACGTCAGCATCGGTCATGATGATGATGTTATGGTAGCGTGTTTTCTCAGGGTCGTAATCGTCACGGCCAATACCACAACCTAATGCAGTAATCAGTGTGGCAACTTCCTGTGAAGATAACATTTTATCAAAGCGCGCTTTTTCAACGTTTAAGATTTTACCTTTAAGCGGAAGAATCGCTTGGTTTTTACGGTTACGTCCCTGCTTGGCTGAACCGCCAGCAGAGTCCCCTTCCACTATGTATATTTCAGAAAGACCAGGGTCTTTCTCTTGGCAATCTGCAAGTTTACCTGGCAGGCCACCTAAATCTAATGCGCCTTTACGACGAGTCATTTCACGGGCTTTACGAGCTGCTTCACGAGCTCGCGCGGCATCAACGATTTTGCCTACAATTAACTTAGCATCGACTGGGTTTTCTAATAGGTAGTCATTTAGCTGCTCACCCATTGTTTGTTCTACCGCGCCTTTCACTTCACTAGAAACCAACTTGTCTTTGGTTTGCGAGCTAAATTTAGGATCTGGCACTTTAACTGAAATAACCGCAGTCAAACCTTCACGAGCATCGTCACCCGTAGCATTGGTTTTGCCTTTTTTATTGAAGCCTTCTCGCTCCATGTAGTTATTTAAGTTACGTGTTAATGCACCACGGAAACCCGCTAAGTGAGTACCACCATCACGTTGTGGAATGTTGTTTGTGAAACAGAAAATGCTTTCTTGGTAACCATCGTTCCATTGCATTGCCACTTCAACAGTGATGCCATCTTCACGTTCTTGGGTAAAGTGGAAAACATCTTTGTTGATTGGGGTTTTGTTACGGTTTAGGTAATCAACGAATGCGCTGATACCACCATCGTATTTGAAGAACTCATTTCGCTCATCGCGTTCATCAACAAGACGAATACCAACACCTGAGTTTAAGAATGATAATTCACGCACACGTTTGGCAAGAATATCAAAATGGAACAGGGTATCAGAGAAGGTTTCTGGGCTAGGCCAAAAACGGATAGAGGTACCCGTTTTATCTGAATCACCGACAGGTGTGATAGGAGTTTCAGGTACGCCCATTGTATAAAACTGTTCGTAAACCTTACCATTACGACGAATGGTCATTTGCAGTTTTTCAGACAGTGCGTTTACTACCGACACACCTACACCGTGCAAGCCGCCTGATACTTTATAAGAGTTATCATCAAACTTACCACCAGCATGAAGTACCGTCATGATAACTTCAGCAGCAGAAACACCCTCTTCTTCATGAACCTCAACAGGAATACCACGGCCATCATCCTGTACTGACACAGAGCCATCAGCATGAATGGTAATAGTAATGTCATTACAGTGGCCAGCTAAGGCTTCATCGATAGAGTTATCGACCACTTCGAATACCATGTGATGAAGACCTGTACCATCGTCTGTATCACCGATGTACATCCCTGGTCTCTTACGAACTGCATCAAGGCCTTTTAATACCTTAATACTCGAAGAATCATAACTATTCTCTGACATATTTCTCTCTCGTTTTTATTCAACTACCGTGACTTGCCCATGTTCCACATGAAACATCTTACTTGGCGGGCTTGCCAGCGAATCGACTATTGCTACAGGATCAATCGCTGTGACAAAAATTTGTGCACCGGTTTCGGTTAACTGTTTTAGCAATAGTTGCCTATGTTGTGCATCCAACTCAGATGGAAGATCATCCACAAGGTAAATACTATGCTTGTTCTGTTGTTCTTGAAGCAACTTGCCTTGTGCAATGCGCAGTGCACAGACTAATAATTTTAACTGTCCTCGGGATAATGCATCCTGCACAGGTAAGTTGCCTACACGCAATCTCAAGTCCGCTTTATGCGGTCCACTACCCGTATTTCCCGAAGATAAATCTCTGTGATATTGAGTTTCGAGTAACTCAGCAAAATCCGTTTTGCTATCCCAGCCACGAGTAAAAGAAACCTTAATATCAACTCGTGGTAAAAACTCTCCGATTATACCCTTAAGTAGCTCATTTAACGAGTCTACATATTGATTTCGTATCGAAGTAACTTGTTCAGCATACCGCACCAATTCCTTATCCCAAAATTGAATTGTTGAATAAGAAGAACCATCTCTAAGGAGTTGATTTCTTTGCTTTAAAATCCGTCTTGTATTCACCCATGCTTGATAGAAACTCGCATCAGAGTGAAACGCGCCCCAATCGATAAATTGTCGACGTGCTTTTGGCCCTTCAAAAAGTAATGAAAAACTTTCTGGCGTGATAACTTGAATCGGTAAAGTTTCTGCCAAAACAGATAAACGCTTCACTTTATCGCCATCTAATTTGACATCAATTTCGCCATTGCGAAATCGCCTTAAGCCTAATTTCGCTTCACCGGTTTGCATCTCAAGTTGTGCAAATAAAGTAAGGTTATCCTGTTCAATATTGATCACTCTTTGGGATAAGTGACTACGAAACGAACGCCCCATGCCTAAAAAATAAATAGCCTCCAATATACTGGTTTTTCCACTGCCGTTTTCTCCATAAATCAAGTTTAATCCTGATTCAGGTTGCAATGACGCAGAAAGGATATTGCGAAAGTTGGCAATATTAAGACGGGCTAAACTCATGGGTGCTAATTTCTCAAACCTATGGTGATGCGGTAAAACTAAAAAAGGTGCCTTAATCTAGCACCTTTTTGGGTTCTAAAACGTCGTGAAACGTTATCTTACATTATAAACGCATAGGCATAACCACATACATTGAATCTTCTTCGACGTGGTTTTCTATTAATGCGCTTGAGTTTCCATCAATCAGCGTGATTCTGACATCATCACTGGCTAAATTGTTCAATACATCGAGTAAATAACTCACGTTAAACCCTATTTCTAGGTTGTCAGCATTGTATTCAACATCAATGATCTCTTCCGCTTCTTCTTGCTCTGGGTTATTCGCAGTTATACGTAATAATCCTGGTTCAAGCTGAATACGCACGCCACGAAACTTTTCATTGGATAAAATCGATGCACGTGTGAGCGCTTGTTTTAAATGATTACGGCTCGCCACCACAATTTTATCGCCGCCTTTTGGTAATACTCGGCGGTAATCAGGGAAACGTCCATCAACAAGCTTACTGGTAAATACAGCATTTTGTGTTGTTGCACGAATGGCGCTGTCACCAATAGCAATGGTAATTTCACTGTCCTCACTTTCAAGTAAGCGAGACATTTCAACCACACCTTTACGTGGCACGATGACTTGCTTTTCAGGAAGGCTAATGTCGATATTACGATGACTTAATGCTAGACGGTGTCCATCTGTCGCAATCGCTTTTAACGAGTTACCTGCAGTTTCAAAAAGTAAGCCATTTAAATAGTATCGAACATCTTGGTTCGCCATTGAGAACTGGGTCGAATCAATAATCGACTTCAATGTACCTTGTTTGAGACTAAATTCGATATCAGCTTCAAAGGCTTCAACATTGGGGTAATCACTTGCAGGTAAAGTCGCCAGTGAAAAACGACTACGACCAGAACGTAATAACCATTTGTTATCTTGCTGCTCAATTTTGATTTCGACTTGTTCAGGAAGTGACTTGACGATATCGAGTAGCTTTTTAGCTGGCACGGTTGTTCGGCCAGTTTCAACTTCACCTTGAATGGACGCTTGGCCAACAAGTTCTACTTCTAAATCAGTACCTGTAAGCTTAAGTGAGGACTCACTAACTTCGACAAGTAAATTTGATAAAATAGGTAAGTTGTGGCGTCTTTCTACTGCACCACACACTAATTGAAGTGGTTTTAATAGGGCGTCCCTATCAATTGAAAATTTCATTCGTCTCAATTTCCTGATATTAAGAAGATAATGTACGTATCAAGTTAGCATAATCTTCTTTAATGTCATGACTTTCTTCACGCAATTGGGCAATTTTTCTGCATGCGTGTAATACGGTAGTATGATCACGCCCCCCAAAGGCGTCACCAATTTCAGGTAAACTTTGGTTTGTTAACTCTTTTGATAATGCCATCGCGACTTGACGAGGTCTCGCTACGCTGCGAGAGCGACGTTTAGATAGCATATCCGCCATTTTGATTTTGTAATATTCAGCAACCGTTTTTTGAATATTATCTATGGTCACTAACTTTTCTTGTAGCGCGAGTAAATCACGTAATGCTTCACGGACAAAATCAATCGTAATTGGTCGGCCGGTGAAGTTAGCATTCGCAATAACACGATTTAACGCCCCTTCTAATTCACGCACATTTGAACGTAAACGTTTGGCAATGAAGAATGCCACTTCATCAGGCAGATTAATGCCGCTTTCTTGCGCTTTACGCATTAAAATCGCTACACGGGTTTCAAGCTCAGGTGGTTCGATAGCAACTGTTAAGCCCCAACCAAAACGTGATTTTAAGCGATCTTCAACCCCATCAATTTCTTTCGGGTATTTATCCGAAGTCAAAATGATCTGATGGTTACCCTCTAATAGTGCATTGAAGGTATGAAAGAATTCTTCTTGTGAACGATCTTTATTGGCAAAGAATTGAATATCATCAATAAAAAGCGCATCAACACTACGGTAATAACGTTTAAAGTCTTCAATAGCATTATTTTGTAGCGCTTTAACCATGTCTTGCACAAAGCGTTCTGAATGCATGTAGACCACTTTTGCATTGGGATTGTTTTTGATAATCCCGTTGCCTACAGCATGTAATAAATGGGTTTTACCTAAACCGGTGCCGCCATATAAAAATAACGGGTTATAAGCACCGCCAGGATTTTCTGCCACTTGCAGTGCAGCAGCTTTACCTAATTGGTTTGATTTACCTTCAACGAAATTATCAAACTGATAAGTAGGATTGATATTACTGCGGTGGTTAGCATGCTCAACGGGTTCCGCTTGAGTATTAAACGCAGTGCTAACACGTTGCTTAGTTTGTGTGCTTTGTGTTGGCCTAACTTCTGCTTTTACAGGCTCAGGCGCTCTCACTGCAGACGGGCGGCTACCAATATCAAAGCGCAGTTTAGGGGCATTACCACCTAACTGTTCGGTAAAAAATTGATTAATGATATTGATGTACTTATCTCGAACCCAATCAAGTACAAAACGATTAGGTGCATAAAGTACCAAGGTATCGCCATCCATTTCAGCCTGTAACGGACGGATCCACATACTGAATTGCTGCGCAGAAAGTTCGTCTTGCAGCCTGCCGATACATTGTTGCCAAAGTGAAACCGCCACTTAATATTCCTTAATATCGTTTGTTGAAGGAGGGCTATTCTATCGTTAGATCTCAATGATCGCTATCGATAAAAAAAATTTTATCCCCAAGCAGATCATTGTATGTGGATATCTGTGATCTTTAAAGATCAAAAACGATCCAATTAATGTGATTTGTTCACAGATCCTGCTTTATTAACCGATCACTCTTGATCTATAATAGCCGCGCTTTGATCTGGTTAAACAGCCTTTGATCCACTACATATAGTGTTGGTACACAGAGTTATCCACACTGTATAGTGCATTTTTGATGTTTGCCTCAAAGTT